>NZ_JBFEGM010000020.1:0-37115 GCF_047228845.1 Sporosarcina pasadenensis | reverse complement strand
CGTTGTTGTATTAAGGGTCAATACCCGTTTTTCAACGTAAGGTGTTTTTATTTGTCTCAATTTCTTATGTCAGTGCCAATTTCCTCTGGCTTTTGTCATGCCTTTTGAATTCTATAATGAATCGATAAAAAAGGTATCGAAAAAATCCACATTTCATGCTTCGCGGTCATGGAACCATCCGACTCTTCCCGGACAATGAAGTTTTCCTCCAGCGGCAGCTTGAAATACGTTCCGAATCTCGTCGTCAAATAGATTCCAGCGTCTGATTCGGGATTGGTTTTCTTGCTCGTCAATTGCAAGTCATTGCCTTGCTCAATCAGTTCCAAAACACCGGTCATCGTCGAAAAAGGTAACGGCAAAGCAATATTCATATACTCCTTGCCTGTGACAGACTGATGATAGGAATAAAGGGCGATGAATGCAAAGCTGTCGTCAACCTTCCGGATCCATGCACGGGCATCAGGTCTGCCATCTAAACCAGGTTCAACCGTAATAACGTCGCCAGTCATCTCCACTTCATTCTGATGGAGTGGCAGATTGATCTGCTCCGTCTTCCTGCTAATCAATGAATAGAGATAAGCAAAAGGTTTAAACCACTTTCGCCAATGTACAGTGGAAAACAACCGGTAATCAATCGTGTTTTCGTAAAAATCAACAATACGCGGCGAAACCTTGCTTATTCCAAAGCGTTTCATGTCATCGACAAATCCTCTATGCTGTCCTGGTGCACCAAGCTGTTCAACCCGCTGTTTTCCTTTCAACCTACTAATCGGGAAGGTTGGTTCTTTATAGTTGGAAGCAGGAACGGACAACAGCCATCCTGCAACTCCACACAACGCAAAGACGACGCAATTCAACACACCATGAAAACGAAGCATGAAGTCGATCGTAATGGAAGTGAGCCCGAAGCCGTTTCCGAGTACGTAAAGGAGCGAGAACAAAATCGTCAGACCAAGAGACGTGAATGAAATGACGATAAGCCATTTTTGCACACGATTTGCAAATATGGCGCGCCAAGCAATCGCAATCATTCCCGCCAATCCTACGATGTAAAGTAGTACAGAAAACAACTCAATCCATCGTGAAAAGGTGATACCGATTGCCACTACCATCGGCGCAGCCAATAATAGGATGGTAGAAAACGAATAGGAGCGCGGCTTATGCAGCCTCCCGAGCAATCCGATAAAAACAGGCAACAAGAAGGCGGAGTAATGAAAATGAATACCGGTAAGCCACGTCAATAAAGGAGTGAATCCCGTATCAATATCTGCGACGTAGGCAAAATACCAACCGCCGCCGAGCGCTATGTACATCATCCCGAGGTCGATTGAAAACTCCTCGATACTTGTAAATCCGCGGCGCAAAAATCTAGACAGTCCATACAATGCAATGAAAACCGTGAAGGCCAAATAGATGATAGCGGGAATCGCGGACCAATCGGGTGAAAATAGTTGAATGATCGCAACCGAAACATAGGCGGGAATCGAAATGTAATAATAGAGCTTCGAAAACCACTCTCCGCGCTTCAATACAAAGCGAAGAGCTATCGGTACATAGACGATTTGCGCAATCGTCAACAATAAATAGGGCCACGGGTCTTTGCTGAAAACAGCGATGATCATAAACAATAAAAAATGAATAAGCACGAATTTACGCATTTTGCACAAACTCCCCTTCATAGGAAAAGACATGGCCAATCAATGGATTCCGGACGGTTACGCTAATTCGGTAAACGGCATCGACTTCATCATAACGTTCCGTCACTGTCGCTAGACCTTGCAAAAGTTTCGGTAACGGCACTTCGATTTTCCCGAGAACGAGGCGTTGATTCAATGACTGGATCGTCAACGAGCCATCATTCGAAACATCGAAAGCCAAGTCGGAATAGACCAATGGAGGTTCCCCAAGATAATCTTTTATTACAAGGCGAGTTTCATCCAAACTCATTAACGCATTGAAATAGCGCTTTGTCGAACCGAAATGAAAGATGCGCTCCCAATGGATTTGGCTCTCGCCGTTCGTTCCAAGGCGAGACGTGTTTGTAATTGAAAAAGGAATGTTGTTTCCTCGCTCCGGGAACAGCAACTTCCAATTGACACCGAGCCGAAAAAGGGGATATAGCCATCTAGGTCCTCCCTTAATTTCTTTCATCGTGCCGGTTGCTTCAAATGTGGTTCCATCGGGTAGGTCATAACGCTTTTGCAACATCGGTTGCAATCTGTCAAAATCTTCACCAAGAACTTTTTTATAAATGGACAACATACTCACCTTTTCCTTTTACAGCTTTTTGCCGTCGGTAGACAATCGCTATTGAAATACCCAATGAGGGAGAGGACAAACAGCGACAGATTGAACGTCACTGGGTTGAATGGATGGATGGCCGCTTCAGGCGCCGCTATCATCGCCGCAATTGTGAGAAGTGGAAAGATGATTAGCTGCAAGGTAAATAAATGTTTTTTCCTCTTATAAATCAGCCATAGAACACCGAACAGCACTTCAGCAATTCCAATGCCAATCATGATGGCTGTAATTGTTGGGTCGTCAAATGGCAGTGTACTCGCCAACATCCTTTTTTCCTCCGGATGCATGCCGATAATTTTTGGAAGTAGACCATGATAGAACCAAACGAATACGAACAACATAGCGAGCCCATACGTCGTGAAAAAACGGAAGTATTGGGAACGGGGAGATTCCCCTTTTTCAAGCCATCTTCTCAATACATCGAAACTGAGAGCGGTGCCCCATCCGATGATCGGGCGGAAGACGAATGCATCAAACGCTTTTCCAATCAACCCAAAATTCGCATCGTAATCATATTGCGTAAGGAATTTCGTCCCTTTTTGTTGGGGTTCATACTTCCAATACCCTTTTCCTTCCTTGATCGGCGAAAACCATTGATCTGTTCCGAAATGCAGGGATGACGACCGGGTGCCATCGCCTTTATTGAATGTCCCCGTACTTTTCCCCCAGCCTTCGACGGTGAAAAGGGGAGAGACGCTTCGTAAATAGGTGAACCTTTGCGGCTCATCGTCTTTTTTCGGCAAATAGGTGATGGATGAAAATCGCAAATCCCATTGCGAATGCAAGTCCGGATCTTGTGATGCATTCCAAACATCATCTATATGTGAATCAATCTCTATTTCAACGTAAATCGGCTTCTTTTTCATAAATTTCACCTCATGAACAATGACGTTTTGTATAATGAAATGTTTCTAATGATTTCCAATCCATCATCGCATCGTTAGAAAAATTTATCGTTCATTTCCGGGAAGTTATCGTTCATTTCCCAAGAGATATCAATCAATCAGGAAAGGATATCAATTATTTCCCAAAAAATATCGATCATTTCCCAACACATATGGTCATTTCGGGACTAACGACTTACTCAAAACCTTACTTTCCACCATTTAAACAACAAAAAAAAGGAGCCGTAAAGCTCCTTTTTTTCATCCCATAATATTGTAGCCACCATCGACGTAAATGACTTCTCCGGTTACACCGCTTGAAAGATCGCTTAACATCGCAATTGACATTTTCGCGACTTCCTCATTTGTAATATTGCGCTTCAATGGAGCTTTTTCTTCGATTTGCCCCAAAATCGTATTGAAAGAAGGAACACCTTTCGCGGAAAGGGTACGGACAGCGCCTGCTGAGATCGCGTTGACACGGATCGCTTCTTTCCCTAAATCATTCGCCAAGTAGCGGACAGACGCTTCAAGCGCAGCTTTTGCTACACCCATAACATTGTATCCGTCTAGCACACGTTCAGCACCTAAATAGCTCATCGTGATGATTGAGCCGCCTTCTGTCATGAACCTACGTGCTTCTCTTGCGGTTGCAATGAGGGAGTAGGAGCTTGAATCTTGTGCGAATGCATAACCGCTTCTCGTCGTTTCAACAAAGTCATTCCGCAGATCTTCTGCATGTGCAAAAGCAATCGAGTGGACGATTCCGTGGATTGTGCCGAGCGTTTCGCCGATCAATGTGAATGCATGTTTAATGCTATCATCTTCATTCACGTCGCATTGGACGATCATTTTCGGTTCCAATCCATTGCTTTCCAATGCTTTCTCAAGCTTGGCAAGTGAACGTTCTTTGCGATACGTGAAAATCACGTTCGCCCCGACATCAAATAGGGACTTCGCTACGCCCCATGCAATGCTTCGCTCATTCGCCACGCCCATTACGACAATATTCTTCCCTTTAAGCTTCAATAAATCTTCCATAGTGACCTCCTCGGTAAAAACTATCACCTAATATTAGTACCTGATAATAACGATAGTATAACATAATCTCCTCCAATTCAAAACTCCAATTCTGAAGGCGTGAAGAAATTCTGCTCATAATTTATAATAATACAGTTGACTTTATATTTATGCATACGTATACTAATTTTAACGATAAAAGGGGTGGGGACATGAAGATAGGAATCATCGGTGCTTCCGGGTACGGTGGACTAGAATTGATCCGCTTATTGCATAATCACCCAGAAGTCGAACAACTCGATTTATTCACTTCATCTGAGGAAGGGACTTTGTTTTCTAGCAAGTTTCCGCATACATCTAATCTGTATGATCAACCTCTTCTAAAAATCGATTATGCACAGTTGATCGACTACGACGTCATATTTGCCAGTACGCCGGCCGGAGTGACGAGCCGATTGCTGCCGCCACTCATCGGCAGTGGACCGAGACTGATAGATTTATCCGGAGATTTCCGGTTGAAGGATTTTGCAGAGTACGAACGTTGGTATAAGAAAACACCTGCACCAGCTGAAGCGGTGGAGCAAAGCACATACGGATTGACGGAATGGAATTATGAAGAAATTCGGAACGCGCAGCTTATTGCGAACCCTGGATGCTATCCGACTGCAGTGCTTCTCTCATTATTGCCATTGATCAAAGAAAAGCTGATCGATGCATCAGCACTCATTATCGATGCAAAGAGCGGTGTGTCGGGAGCCGGGAACACTCCGGGACCGATGACGCATTTCAGTGAAACGAATGAAAACTTCTCCATCTATAAAATTCATGAGCACCAGCATATTCCGGAAATTGAACAAGGGATTGAACAGTTTGGCGGTCAAAAAACTCCGGTGACGTTTACTACACATCTCGTTCCGATGACGAGGGGCATTATGGCTACAAGTTATGCGCCAGTTAACGCCGGCGTTACGGAAGAGCAACTTATCAATTGTTTACAAGAAACGTATGCGGGACGGCCTTTTGTAAGGGTCATGAATGAATCGGTGAAATTTTGTACGAAGCAAGTGGCCGGTTCAAATTATTGTGATATTCATGTCAAAGTGGATCCACGAACGAACCGGGCTACGATCGTATCGGTCATCGACAACTTGGTGAAAGGGGCTGCCGGGCAGGCGGTTCAAAATATGAATGTGCAATTTGGCTTGGATGAAACGACAGGTTTGACGCATGTTCCATTATTCATTTAAGAGGAGGAATTGGTATGGTGGTAGCTGTTCAACAATTGAAACGCATTTCAGGAAAGAATATTGCAACACCGAAAGGATTTAAAGCGGTCGGCATCCATTGCGGACTGAAGCATAAGAAGCACGACTTGGCGGTATTGCTCAGTGAAGTCCCTGCAAGCGTGGCGGGTGTTTTTACGACGAACGCCATCCAGGCAGCTCCTCTTTTGGTGACGAAGGAAGTTGTGTACCAAACCGGGAAAATGCAAGCGGTCATCGTCAATTCCGGCAACGCGAATGCATGCACCGGGAAACAGGGCATGATCGATGCACTTACGATGCAGGAAAAAACGGCAGAACAATTCGGGATTGCTCCGAACTTGGTCGGAGTGGCGTCAACAGGTGTCATCGGAGAGAAATTGAATATGGAACCTGTGCTGAAAGGGATTGAGCAGCTGAAGCCAACGTGTACCCTTGAGGGATCTATCGATTTTTCACAAGCGATTCTGACGACAGATACCGTCATGAAAAACGTGACATACCGTACGGAAGTGGATGGCAAGGAAGTCATCATCGCGGGAACAGCGAAAGGTTCGGGGATGATCGAACCGAATATGGCGACAATGCTCGGTTTCATTACGACCGATGCTAAAATCGACTCCGGCCACTTGCAGGAAGCGTTGAAATCAGTGACCGATATGACGTTCAACTCGATTACCGTGGATGGGGACACTTCCACGAATGACATGGTCCTCGTGCTTGCGAACGGCATGGCTGAAAACAAACCATTAACTCCAGCACATCCCGACTGGGAATCCTTTAACAAAACTTTGCATGCAGTTGCTCAAGACTTGGCAAAAATGATTGCAAAAGATGGGGAAGGGGCGACGAAGCTTATTGAAGTGGAAGTGGATGGCGCGGTAAACGATACGGAAGCGAGAAAAATCGCCAAGACGGTCGTCGGATCTCCCCTCGTCAAAACGGCAGTATTCGGTTGCGATGCGAACTGGGGAAGGGTCATCGCAGCGGTCGGGTATAGCGGAGCGTCTGTCGATCCATTAGGAATTACGATTAAAATTGGTGACACGACAGTTGTCACGGACGGCGAGCCGGTCAACTTCTCGGAAGAGGATCTGCTCCTTTATTTAAAACAGCCGGAAGTGAAGATCTTTGTCGGGCTGAATAAAGGAAATGGGCATGGAATAGCATGGGGGTGCGATTTGACATATGACTACGTCCAAATCAATGCTTCATATCGATCGTAAGCGGATTGTCATTAAACTTGGGGGCAGCATGCTCGAAGGGTTGCAAAGCGGTTTTTTTAAGAAGTTTCACGAAATGCAAAGTGAAGGCAAGGAAATCGTCATCGTCCATGGCGGCGGGCCTTCCATTAATGCGGCGTTGCAAAAGAATGCCATTGAGTCCAACATCATCAATGGAATACGCGTTACTTGTGAAAGGTCAATCTCCATCGTGAAAGATGTATTGATCGGCGACGTGAATCCATCACTCGTCCACCAATTGAATCGTGCAGACATCCATGCAGTTGGACTGAGTGGATTCGACGGCAAGCTGCTAACTTGTACATTGCTGGATGAAGAAAATTACGGCTTCGTCGGTGATATCCAAGCGGTGAACGAAGGATTGCTTGAGAAGTTGTTAGCAGCTGGAATCGTTCCTGTCATATCTTGTATCGGTGCAACCGAATGCGGAAAGCCGCTCAATATTAATGCTGATACAGTTGCGAACAAAGTCGCGCTTGCAATTCATGCGACAAGTCTCGTGTTTGTGACCGATACACCGGGGATCATGATTGGGAATAAAATACAAACATCCGCCTCGCCAGGCAAAATAACGAACTGGATTGAAGTCGGGGACATATACGGTGGCATGATACCGAAAGTGCATGCCGCAATGGACTGCTTGGATGCGGGCGTGCCATCCGTCCAAATTGTCGATCAGCATTTGGCAGGCACAACAATCGGACTGGAGGAGGTTTTCAGTTGAGTACGTTATTCAACAATTATGCACGACGACCGGTGCATCTTGTAAAAGGCGAGGGGACAGTCGTGGAAGATGCGAACGGCAAGAAGTACCTCGATTTCACAAGCGGCATCGCTGTCGTCAGCTTGGGTCATGCGCATCCGGCAATCGTCAAGGCGATACAGGCTCAAAGCGAAAAGCTCTGGCATGTATCGAATTTATTCGAAAGCCCCGAACAGGAAAAACTCGCTGAATCCCTAATGAAAGAAACGCATTTCTCACACAGCTTCTTCTGCAACAGCGGAGCGGAGGCGAACGAAGCGGCCATTAAACTCGCGAGAAAGCATACGGGAAAATCGACAATCATCACTTTTGATCAATCATTCCATGGCCGTACATTCGGAGCGATGGCTGCAACGGGCCAGGAGAAAATAAAGCAAGGTTTCGGCCCGATGCTTGAAACGTTCAAGACGGTGCCATTCAATGATCCTGCGAAACTGGAAGCTGCTATCGATGATGATGTGGCGGCCATCATGCTGGAAGTGATCCAAGGTGAAGGGGGCATTCATGCCGTCACGCCAGAATTTGCTTCCGTCATTTCGGACATTTGCAAGTCGAAAGGGATTTTATGCATTGTCGACGAAGTGCAAACCGGCATCGGAAGGACCGGTACCCGTTATGCATACGAGCAGACAGGATTGAAACCGGATATTATGACACTCGCTAAAGGATTGGGCGGGGGCTTCCCGATTGGAGCGATGCTCGGAACGGCAGAACTCTTCGATTCATTCGGCCCCGGAACGCACGGCACTACATTCGGCGGGAACCCGCTCGCTGTCGCGGTTGCCCAAACCGTAGTGGATCATGTTTTCGCAGAGGATTTCCTCAAGGATGTCCAAGAAAAATCCAATGCTATGATTCGAAAATTGAAAGAGTGCCTGCCACCTGAACGATTTGATATCCGGGGCAACGGATTGCTTATCGGAATAGATTGCAAGGAAGACGTCGCGCCTTTCATTCGCCAAGCGGAAGAAGCGGGACTACTCGTTGTGCAGGCCGGTTCCAACGTCATCCGTATGCTGCCGCCATTAACTGTGACTGAAGAGGAAATCGATCAGGCCGTTACGATACTGACATCCATTTTGCTCGTGCCAACGACTATATAACTTTTTCATAGAATGAAAAACGGATCTCACGGAACAAGGAGATCCGTTTTTGACGTTGTTCAGATAGAGCGCCCATTGTGGTATGCTCGTAGAACATGTACACAGTAAGGGAGACGACACGATGAAGCTTGAGGGAAATCAAAGCAAATTACCAATACATAGATTCGAGAATAAAACATGGTTATTAATCATCGGCATTATTTTCATAGCATCAACCTTACGCTCGCCTTTAACTTCTGTAGGACCGATTATCGGCCCGATACGAGATAGCTTAGAAATCTCAAATGTACTGGCAGGCTTCTTGACGACAATCCCTCTATTGGCGTTCGCATTCATATCTCCGTTTGTACCGAAACTATCAAAGCGATTTGGCATGGAATTGACTCTTTTTGTCGCTCTCTGTCTATTAACGGTCGGGATTGTCATCCGCTCGGCAGGTTCTATTTTATTTTTAGTAGTCGGGACATTCCTGATCGGTGTCGCAATCGCGTTCGGCAATGTTTTATTGCCTGCTTTATTAAAATTTAGCTTCCCATTACATATCGGGGTAATGACAGGGATTTATTCAGTCGCTATGAATATTTCAGCGACGACAGCTTCGGGAATTAGTGCACCGATCGTCGTCAATACTGATTTCGGTTGGCAAGGAGCGTTAGGGGTTTGGGCTGCCTTGTCCATGCTGGCAGTCATACTATGGTTGCCGCAGCTGAAAAACAAACGATCCGTGCAACCGAAACTTGACAAAACATCGGCGGAGAAGCCAAATTTCTTATGGCGTTCTCCGCTTGCTTGGGCAGTTACGTTTTTCATGGGGTTGCAGTCGTTGCTGTTTTACTGTACATCGGCATGGCTACCCGAAATGCTCGTTTCTGATGGAATGACAGTCGAGAAGGCGGGATGGATGCTTTCTCTTTTACAAGTCGCACAATTGCCGATGACGTTCATCATTCCGATACTTGCAGGAAGAATGAAAGATCAACGGATGCTCGTCATCGGTACTTCAGCATTATACTTGATCGGCTATGGCGGTGTTTACGCCGGGGATTTATCATTCATTCCTTTATGGATGATCTCAATCGGCATTGCAGGCGGGGCATCGTTCGGGTTGGCGATGATGTTTTTCACCCTGCGGACAGAGACGCATACAGAGGCTGCAGAGTTATCGGGCATGGCGCAATCATCGGGTTACATGCTAGCAGCCACGGGTCCAGTGCTATTTGGACTTCTTCATGACGTCACCACATCTTGGAAAATTCCGATGCTCATTTTACTCGTCGGTTCACTGTTATTCTTCATTTGTGGAATAAAGGCCGGACGAGATGAAAAAGTGACCCCGTTAAATTGATGTAACTTTTACCAATATGCTCCGTCTGATTCATTGAATACTCGAAATGAGGAGAGAGAACATGAAGAAAATTGGAGCAGTGGCATTAACGGCATTATTGGCAGGAAGCGCTTTGTATCCTTATGCAGTTCAGGCAAACGAGGATGTGATTCAGACGGAAAGTGAAGAAGTGAAGGACGCTACTGATTTCGTAAGAACGACAGGTGTAATTACGAACATCGAAAATAGGGAAAACGATCTGATGGTAACTGTCGAAAATGATCAAGAGCTCATCACTATTTTCCGCATCCAAAAGAAGACGCTCCTATTCAATAGCGGTACTACAAATGAAATGAAACCTGCAGACTTGAAAAAGAATATGAAAGTGGAAGCTTACTATGATAAAAACAAGCCAATGATCTTGATTTATCCAGCTCAAATTACACCCGAACTATTTTTCGTCATCGATGAAGAAAAGCCTGGCAACGTGAAAGTAGGGAAGTTTGATAAAGATTTCCTCAGCTTGGACAAAGAATTGAAGCTGAACATTGGAGAAGAGACGATTTTATTGAACAAGCAAGGCGAAAAAGTTGAAATGGCCGATTTGAAAGGCAAAGAATTGGTCGTGTTTTACTCAATTACGACGAGAAGCTTGCCGCCACAAACACCTCCAACTAAAATCATTGCTCTTGATCCATTGAACGAGGAGGAACAGGGCGAAGAGGCGGAGGAAAGTACAGCCGTTCCAGAGTCTGTTTTGGACATTATCGAAAACGACCATTACATGAAAGATGGCGTGAAGATGATTCCATTGCGTAAAGTTTCGGAAGGGCTCGGCTACTACGTACTGTCCCAGCCGAAGACGAATGGAGCGCTTCTCACGAAAGGGAATGTCACTTTTACAATCACTCGAGGAGAGAAAATGTACGGATACAATAAAAGCCTCCAACAATTCACAGTAGCTCCTGAGTTGATCGGCGGTAATAAAACATATGTGTCTGAAGACGTCCTTGAAATGCTGCTTAGTAAAGAATAATAGCGAAAAAGCCCGGAGACTGCTTACAATAGCAGTATTCCGGGCTTTTTTATTTTGATTAAACAAGGTAAGAATAGGGGTACACACTTTTTTGATTGTCATCTCATATAATGAAATATGATGGGGTTACGTTACTCACCGAAAAAGGAAGTGTATAAGTTGTATAAAAGGAATAATCATGAAAAAGTCAATTCATCGTATACCCTAAACGACCTACTAAAGGGAAAAGACTTAGAGATAATCGCAGCATCACTTCTATTATTGGGCAAACTTAAAGTGGATTCTGTACTACTTTATCGTAACAGCCCCACTGTTACGGTCTCATTAATCGGCGCTTTCCAAAATGACTCGCAAAATAGTAATAAAATGGCGGATTTCTTAAATGAAAATGGAGATATTACAATCGATGAAATTTTTGATGGGATTCAAAAGCGCATGAATAAAGGACAGGGGAGATAAATATGTCAGATACAACATCTTTTTCAGGAACTTCATTCATAAACATAGTCATCTTAATTGTCTTATTGCTTTTAGTCATCTTTGGTTCAACAAATATACAAAACTTCACGTACGCACCACAAAGCTCTTAAATAGAATAAAGGGTTACCCCAAGAAAGTAAACTGTACCCTGTAGAGTAGACACTTTAAAAAAGTCTACTCTACAGGGTCTTTTTTTGTACAATTAAATAGATAATCTGGAACGGGGGAACAACTTCATGAGTAAGAAACTATTTACAGAAAAAGAGATAGAGATACTATGTAAAAATCCTTATGTAAAAACTGTTAGCAGGAAAGGTATTACTTATACTGATGAATTCAAACAAATTTTTATTGATCAATTCGGTAAAGGAAAGTTTCCTAGGGAGATATTTGAGGACTGTGGTTTTGATATAGAGATTATTGGAATAAAGCGGGTTCATGCATCAGCGAGAAGATGGAAGGCAGCCTATCGTAAAGACGGTGTACTGGGTCTTCGTGATACAAGGATTGGAAACTCAGGAAGGCCTCGTGATAGAGAGCTTTCTATTGAAGAAAAATATGATCGACTAGAAGCACAAAATAACTTATTGAAAGCAGAGAATGAATTATTAAAAAAGATACGATTCGCCGAGAGGGGACTAAAGAAGAACAATTGACATTGGCACCGAATCAAAAATTTAACCTTATCCGGTCTGTCATCGATAAATACAAAGTAGAAAACATGGTTAGTTACCTTTGTAAAAACCGCAGGAGTATCACGTTCTGGCTATTATAATTTTTTCTCAGACCAGGCCATCGAGCGTAGAAAGGAAAAAGACAAGAAAGACGAAGCTGTTAGGGATACCATAATAAAAGCATTCAAATTTAAAAACCGTAAAAAAGGGGCTCGCCAAATCAAAATGACATTGGAAGGCCAGTTTAATGTTGTCTACAATTTGAAAAGAATTAGAAGGATTATGAAAAAGTATAACATTGAATGTCCCATCAGAAGGGCTAATCCTTACAAACGAATTATGAAAGCAACTCAGGAACACAAAGTTGTGCCTAACCTGCTTAACAGGCAGTTCAAACAGGGAATTCCTTGTAAAGTCCTTCTAACCGATATCACGTATTTATTTTATGGGAATAGTAAAAAGGCTTATTTATCAACCATTAAAGATGCTTCTACAAATGAAATTTTAGCCTATCAGGTCTCAGATCGGATAACACTTGACATCGCAACCGACACACTAAAGAACTTAAGGAAGAATAAAAAGATCAAACTGGCTGAAGGTGCCTTTATCCACTCTGACCAAGGGAGTCACTACACTAGTCCCGTGTATCAAAAGATGGTCAAGAAGTATAAGTTGGGTCAATCAATGTCCCGAAGGGGCAACTGTTGGGATAATGCCCCGCAGGAGTCTTTTTTTGGGCATTTTAAGGATGAGGCAAATATAAAGCCCTGTGAGACCCTTGACGAACTTAAACGGGAAGTTAAAGACTACATGGGGTATTACAACAATTATAGATATCAGTGGGATTTAAAAAAGATGACCCCTGTTCAATACAGAGATCATCTTCTTAAAACTGCCTAGGCTTTTTTAAAATGTCCTTTACAAAGGGTACAGTTTAAAAGCGGGTAACCCTTTATTTTTACGACAAACGCTCTTTAAAATCCTCATAACCAAATTCTTTAATCACTTTCGGACCATTCTCAACCGTATTCAACACAATCGCAGGCAGTTCCATCCCATTAAATGTGTTGTTCTTCACCATAGAATAATGCGCCATGTCGCAGAAGACAAGCTTATCGCCAGGCGTCAACGGCTGGTCGAAAGAGTAATCTCCGATGACATCCCCCGCAAGGCATGTCGGTCCGCCGAAACGGTAGGTGATTGCTTTTTCGTTCGGCAGTCCCGCCCCGACGATTTCGGGGCGGTACGGCATTTCGAGAACGTCGGGCATATGGCAGGAAGCCGAAGTATCCAAAATGGCAAGCGGCATTCCGTTATGCAACGTATCCAACACAGTCGTTACGAGGAAACCGGTGTTCAAGGCAATCGCTTCACCGGGTTCCAAATACACATCAAGTCCATACTTTTCCTTCATGAACATAATGGATTCAATTAGTGTTTCAACATCGTAATCGGGACGTGTGATATGGTGGCCACCGCCGAAATTAATCCACTTCATGTTTTTCAAATACTTGCCGAACTTTTCATCAACGACTTGAATCGTACGGGCGAGCGTGTCGGAGTTCTGTTCGCACATCGTATGGAAATGCAAGCCACTGATCCCTTCCAGCTCATCCGGTTCGAAATTCTCTAGCGTCACGCCGAAACGCGAAAAAGTGAAGCAAGGATTATACATGTCCACTTCAATCTCCGAATACTCGGGATTGATCCGAATGCCGCACTCAATCGGCTTCGGGTAGTTTTTCACTTTATCTCTGAAACGTCTCCATTGATCAAATGAGTTGAACACGAGATGATCGGAGTACGATAGGATCTCTTCAAAATCAGCTTCAGTGAAGGCAGGGGAGTACGTATGCACTTCTTTCCCCATCTCTTCGTATCCTAACTTCGCTTCCAATAATCCGCTTGACGTCACCCCGTCTAAATATTGCCCGATAAGCGGATAGACGGAGAACATCGAAAAGCCTTTTTGAGCTAAAAGAATTTTACAGCCTGTCCTATCGATTACCGACTTCAGCAGTTCAAGGTTTTTAATCAATAGCTTTTCGTCGACTACATACGAAGGGGAGGGGACTGCATGTGGATCGAAATTCAACTTCATTTGTTGCGCGCCTCCTATCAATCGATTAGCTCTGGGTTGAAATCTTCCTGCCACGGAAGACCGTATTCGTTCAAAGCTTCCATGAATGGATCCGGATTGAACTCCTCAACGTTATAAACACCAGGTTTTTTCCATTCGCCTTTCAGCAATAGCATCGCGCCGATCATCGCTGGTACGCCAGTCGTGTAGGAAATCGCTTGGGAACCTACTTCGCGATAGCATTCCTGATGGTCGGATACGTTATAGACGTAATACGTCTTTTCCTCGCCGTCTTTCGTTCCTTGGAAAATACAACCGATGTTTGTTTTCCCTTTTGTGCGCGGCCCGAGGGAAGCAGGGTCAGGAAGAACCGCCTTCAGGAACTGCAATGGAACAATTTCCTGTCCTTCGAAGTTGATCGGCTCAATCGAAGTCATTCCGACATTTTCAAGCACTTTCAAGTGTGTCAAGTAGTTTTGGGAGAACGTCATCCAGAAACGGATTTTCTTGATTCCATTAATATTTTGTGCAAGTGATTCCAACTCTTCGTGATAGAGAAGGTAAACATCTTTAGGACCGATTTCAGGCAGATCGTATACACGTTTTTCGGAAAGTGGCGGAGTTTCGATGAACTCACCGTTTTCCCAATAGCGGCCGTTCGCCGTTATTTCGCGGATATTGATCTCCGGGTTGAAATTTGTCGCGAAAGGATAGCCATGGTCTCCAGCGTTTGCGTCCACAATATCAATCTGATGGATTTCATCGAAATAATGCTTTTGCGCATAAGCGGAGAAGACGCCAGTTACGCCTGGGTCGAAGCCGCAGCCTAGGATTGCAGTAAGGCCGGCTTCTTCGAATTTCTCGCGATATGCCCATTGCCATTTATATTCAAATTTCGCTGTATCGAGTGGCTCGTAGTTCGCTGTATCCAAGTAGTGGACACCAGTTGCAAGGCATGCATCCATGATCGTCAAGTCTTGGTACGGCAATGCGACATTAATGACGATATCAGGCTTGAAGCTGTTGATTAGTTCAACCAATTCGTCGACATTGTCTGCATCGACTTGTGCCGTTTGGATTTTCGTACGGCCGCCGTCAAGTTTTTCCTTCAACGCATCACATTTCGATTTTGTACGGCTCGCGATGCAAATTTCTTCAAATACATCTGGTACTTGTACACATTTATGCACAACTACACTTGCTACTCCACCTGCTCCAATGATTAACGCTTTACCCAATCAAAACACCACCAATAATTATTTTTGTACTGCCAATAATAGTTCGCGAAGCACTTTACAAGCGACCGCTGTCGACACACCGCTTTGATCATAGATCGGAGACAGTTCATTGACATCGCAGGCAACTATATTGAGGCCGCTAACCGTCAGTATCGCTTGCAGCAATTCCATAAAGCTGACACCGCCCGCTTCTGGAGTTCCCGTGCCAGGGAAGACGGAAGGATCCAATACATCTAAATCGATTGTCAGATAAACTGGTTTCCCTTGTAATCTTTCAACGACATCTTCTAGTCCATTAAAGTTGAATTTGTTTGTGAAAACTCGATCTTTGCCCCATTGGAACTCGCTTCGGTCTCCGGAGCGGATGCCGAATTGGAAGATCCGGTCATCTCCGACGATATCCCATACACGGTGGATGACCGTTGCGTGGGAAAGTTTCTCATCGAGGTAATGATCTCGCAAGTCCGCATGAGCATCGAATTGAACAATATGCAAATCGGGGTATTGTTTCGCCACAGCTCGGACCGACCCGAGCGTCACTAAATGCTCCCCGCCGATCATACAAGGGATTTTTCCGTCCTGTACTACTTTCCGGGTATACTCCTCAATTTGACCAAGAGCTCTTTCCGTGTTCCCGAAACTCAACTCAAGATCTCCGCCATCATAGACGTTGATATCTTCCAAATCTTTGTCCTGGTAAGGACTGTACGTTTCGATTCCGAATGATTCACCGCGCATCACTTTGCTGGCGAATCTTGTGCCCGGGCGGAATGACGTAGTTGAATCGAAAGGGGCACCGAAAACGACGATGCCCGATTCGTCATATTCATTGTCACAGCCGATGAACGTTTCAATATTTTTATTCAACATCTTCCAATTGCTCCTTTACGTAGTTCGGCAATGCAAACGAGCCGACGTGGATGTCGGTGTTATAATACTTCGTTTGCAAACCGAGCCGATTCCAAGCATCTGCATCCAAATCATTGATAGGATCATATTTTTTGGAGGCGAATCCGAACAGCCAATGTCCCGAAGGGTATGTCGGAATGTGCAACTGGTACACTTTGCATACTGGGAAGAACCCGATAATCCGCTTATGCGCCCGTTGCATACCGAGCGCATCTTCCTCGTAAAAAGGGCTTTCGTGTTGATTGACAAGAATGCCTTCATCGTTCAACGCCTTATAGCAGTTGCCGTAAAACTCCCTTGTGAATAAGCCCTCTCCCGGTCCGAAAGGGTCCGTAGAGTCGACGATGATTAAATCGTACTCATCATTGCGCGAACGGACGAATTTCAAGCCGTCCTCGAAATGGAGATGTACACGTGGATCATCGAGTTTACTCGCGGTTTGGGGGATAAACTCCCTGCATACATCAACGACCATCTCATCGATTTCAACCATGTCGATATGCTCGATGGAATCATATTTCGTCAGTTCACGGATCGTGCCACCGTCACCGGCCCCGATGACGAGCACTTTCTTAATGCCAGGATTGGTTGCCATCGGTACATGGGTGATCATATCGTGATAAATGAATTCATCCTTCTCAGTGACCATGACGTAACCGTCCAATGTGAGAACTCGACCGAATTCAGCTGTTTCTAGCACATCGATTTTCTGATACTCGCTTTTCCCGGTGTAAAGGTGTTCAATGACTCTCATCGAAAATTGGACATTCGGCGAATGATTTTCCTTAAACCATAAGTTCATTGCTCAGCCTCCTTCAAGACATTGATATGCTCGATTTTACTATCTTCCGTACCTGTCATGAAGCTTCCTTTATCTTTGCAATACTGGATGTATTGAAGGATTTCGGGGGTGATCCGTTCACCCGGAGCCAAAATCGGTATGCCAGGTGGATATGCCATGACGAACTCGCTTGCAATACGGCCGGCACTGTCGTTGATAGGAAGAGTCTCCTTCGGCGCATAAAACGCTCTTTGGGGCGTATAAACGACTTGTGGTGTAATGTATTCATGATCGAACAAACCACTTTTGTCCTTGCTATAGCGCCTTTTAATTTCGGCGAGTGCCGAGACGAGCCGTTCAAGATCCAAACGGCGGTCTCCGACTGATATGTAAGCCAGAATGTTGCCGATGTCTCCGAACTCGATTTGAATGTCATACTCATCCCGCAGGATGTCATACACTTCGACGCCAGCCAACCCTAATTCAAGTGTATGGACGGAAAGCTTTGTCGTATCGAAATCGAAAATCGTATCGCCGTTCTTCAACTCTTCGGAAAAAGCATAATAGCCGTCGATCTTGTTTATTTCATCTCGGGTGTACTGCGCCATCTCCCCGACCTTTCGGAAGATGTCCTGGCCGTTTAGGGCGAGGTTTTTCCTCGATATGTCGAGGGAGGAGAGGAGCAAATACGAACCGCTCGTCGTTTGCGTCAAATTGATGATCTGTCTCGTATAGCCTTCACTCACATCGTTATTGATCAAAAGCAATGAACTTTGTGTCAATGAACCTCCTGATTTATGCATGCTGACAGAAGCCATATCAGCCCCGACCGACATTGCGGAAGCAGGCAGGTCGTCACTGAAATAAAAGTGAGTTCCATGTGCTTCGTCTACAAGGACAAGCATTCCATGTCGATGGGCAAGATCTGTGATTGCCTGCATATTTGAACAGATTCCATAATATGTCGGGTTGTTGATAAGAATCGCTTTCGCATCGGGATGCTCATGGATTGCTCTCTCAACGTCCTTCACAGACATTCCTAAAGGAATCCCGAGTTCATTGTTAACACCCGGATTGACATAGACAGGGACAGCTCCGCTTAAGATGAGTGCATTGATAGCACTTCGGTGCACATTGCGGGGCATGATGATCTTTTCGCCTGCCTTGCATGCTGTCATCACCATCGCTTGGACGGCTGAAGTCGTTCCATTCACCATGAAAAAGGCATGCTTTGCTCCGAACGCTTCAGCTGCAAGCTCCTCGGCTTCCCGGATGACAGAAACAGGGTGAATCAAATTATCCAATGGTTTCATTGAATTGACATCCACTGTCATACAATTCTCACCTAAAAAAGCGGTCAGTTCCTCGTTTCCTCTGCCACGTTTATGGCCGGGGACATCAAAAGGAACGACCCGCATCTTCTTGTAATTGTTTAGAGCCTCCATAATCGGGGCTTTCTCTTGTGAAAGAATGTTCACCACCGTCCTCTCACTCTTCGTATATGTTGGAACCGCTGAAAATTTCAATCATCTCTTTACGTAAATTGTTTGTGATATTCAGCCTTTCTTTCGGAGGGATTTCGTACACATCCGTGTTGAAAAGGTAATTTTGTAAATTGATGTCTTTGATCAGCAGTTTTGTATGGAATATATTTGATTGATATACATTGACATCGATGGCATCATATTTTTGCAACGTCTCACTGTCGATATAATCTTGGATCGACGTCATCTTATGGTCCATAAATAACTTCTTCCCTCTATCATCCCGAGTAAACCCGCGTACGCGATAATCAGTCGTGATAATGTCCGAATCGAAGCTGCCAATAAGGTAATCCAATGCGTTCAATGGGGAAATTTCACCGCAAGTCGATACTTCGATATCGACACGGAAAGTGGCGATCGAATTATCCGGGTGATATTCAGGATACGTATGGACGGTGACATGGCTTTTGTCCAAATGACCAACAACCGAATCCCGGGTCTTCAAAATCTCAATTGCCCCACGATTGCAAGATTCATCGATCAGAGCAACTGGAAGTGTCTCCTCTGTAATAAGGATGGTGACACTTGCGCCTTGCGGATCATAATCTTGTTTGCTCACATTTAACACATGGGCTCCGATGATTTCCGTGACATGATGGAGAATGTTCGTCAATCGTTCGGAATTGTACTGCTCATCGATATAGGCAATATAATCTTTTTGCTCCCGCTCACTTTTTGCATAGCTCACATCATAGATGTTGAAGCTAAGTGTTTTGGTGAGGTTGTTAAAGCCGTATAACTTCAGCTTATTTTCCAACCCGAATATCACTCCTTTTTTCGACAAAATCGGTATTATCTAGCTCCGGTAGGCAACTGCTCGGGTCGCTTCGGTCTTGAAGCAAAAGGCAAAAAGCGCCTTTCGTTCCAGCCCTCCAGCGCCTGTCGCAGCTAAGCGCCATCCTCCGCTTTTTTGTAGAAAATCATTTTAATTATAGAGTAAAAAACTACCTAGTCAAGATAAATTATTTCCTCTTTGCACTCCTGTTGCTAACTATATATAGTAGTAGGTAAATAAAGGAGTCGTTATGCATTTAACGTTAGTATAACTTTAGCGCAATATCAAGTAATTGCACCATTCAGAAATATGGGAGGGAGGATAAAAATGTACGAGCAAAAAACGAAAGAAACAGACGCGAGTGTCATTGAATTTATTGAAGCAGTAGACAGTCCGAAAAAACGGGAGGATGCTTACCGTTTATTGGACATCTTCACAGAAACGACCGGCTATGAAGCGAAAATGTGGGGGCCGAGCATCATCGGATTCGGATCGTACCATTATGTTTATAAAACGGGACATGAAGGGGACGCTCCATTAGTCGGCTTTTCGCCCCGCAAAGCAAAAACCAGCCTCTATTTCGCTCCGGGAGACACCGAACGGGAAGCGCTCCTCGCCAAATTTGGAAAGCATACTACCGGAAAAGCGTGCGTGTACATTAATAAAGTGGACGATATCGACATCGAAGTGTTGCAACAGCTCATCAACCAATCAATAACATTTCTAAGAAAAACATATCCGGAAAACTGACTTATAGGGTTTCCAATTGATCTCTAAAAAGGACCGGCAAAGGGAATATATTATTCCTTTTGCTGGTTTTTTATTTTGACAAAGCTCTAGAAAATTGCCAGAAAAGGCGAGACTCCTGCGAAAGCCGTCACGAAGAACGGCTTTTGCGAGTAAAAGCGCAGCGTTACGAGCACATCTTTGCACTAGCCGTCACGAAGAACGGCTTTTGCGAGCAAAAGCGTAGCGTTGGGAGCATCGGATAGAGGATGCCTTAATTTCTGCAAAGGACGCAGAAATACGGCAAATCGAACCCTTTGCTGTTCGATTGGCTGAGGCGACGCCCGCGGAAAGGGAGCCGTTCTGGCGATTTTCGTCTCTCATAGGATAGTCCATTGTTTTGTATGTCTCATTTTACAGAGCTTCCTCGCATACAATGATTGAAACCAGGCCCTGAATGGAGGGAAATGAATGGATATTTTACGCAAGTTGGAACATTTCCGTGAAGAAGAGAGCAAGTTGAAGTGGGAAGGTACCTTCGCCGAATACTTAGACATCTTAAGGGAACGTAAGGAAGTCGCGCAAACGGCACATTCGAGAGTGTATGAAATGATCAAGAGCCATGGTGAAACGAAAGAAAACGGTTATACAAAATTCCGCTTTTTTGAAAATGAAATTTACGGTCTTGAGGATACAATCGAGCGGCTAGTGAATGAATACTTTCATCCTGCAGCAAAACGGCTCGATGTCCGAAAAAGGATCTTATTACTCATGGGTCCCGTAAGCGGTGGTAAATCGACAATTGTCACACTGTTGAAAAGAGGATTGGAGCAATTTTCAAGGACGGATGAAGGTGCTGTCTATGCCATTAAAGGATGCCCGATGCATGAGGATCCATTACATTTGATTCCGGATTATTTACGTGATGAATTCTACAAAGAATTTGGAATTCGAATCGAAGGAAGCCTCTCTCCGTTAAACACGATGCGCCTCGAAAAAGAATATGACGGACGGATTGAAGATGTTCTCGTTGAAAGAATCTTCTTCTCGGAAGATAAGCGGGTAGGAATCGGGACATTCACACCTTCCGATCCGAAATCCCAAGATATTGCAGATTTGACCGGAAGCATCGACTTTTCGACAATTGCCGAATATGGCTCCGAATCCGATCCCCGCGCTTACCGTTTCGATGGCGAGTTAAACAAGGCGAACCGTGGAATGATGGAATTCCAGGAAATGTTGAAGCTCGATGAAAAGTTCCTATGGCATCTCTTATCACTAACTCAAGAAGGGAACTTCAAAGCGGGCAGATTTGCATTGATCAGTGCGGACGAATTGATCGTCGCGCATACGAATGAAACTGAATATCGAGCCTTCATTTCCAATAAAAAGAATGAAGCGCTTCATTCAAGAATCATTGTCATGCCGATTCCTTATAACTTGAAAGTGAGCCAGGAAGAGAAAATCTATGAAAAAATGATACGTGAAAGCGATATGGCGCATGTGCATATCGCCCCGCATGCCCTTCGAGTCGCCGCCATCTTCTCCGTGTTGACTCGCTTGAAAATATCAAAGAAGCAAGGCATCGATATCGTGAAGAAAATGCGATTGTATGACGGCGAGAATGTGGAAGGCTTCAATACGGCTGATTTGGAAGAGCTGAAAAAGGAATTTCCGAATGAAGGCATGGACGGCATCGATCCGAGATATGTCATCAACCGGATTTCGTCGGCAATCATCCGTAAAGAAGTGGATGCCATCAATGCGCTCGATGTACTTCGTTCCTTAAAAGAAGGGCTCGATCAGCATGCTTCCATATCAAAGGAAGATAAAGAAGAATACTTGAATTATATATCGATAGCGCGCAAAGAATTTGATGATATTGCGAAGAAAGAAGTTCAAAAGGCATTCGTCTATTCGTATGAAGAGTCTGCCCGGACATTGATGGATAATTACTTGGATAATGTGGAAGCATTTTGCAATAAACATAAGCTGAAAGATCCTCTTACTGGCGAAGAGATGAATCCGGATGAGAAGCTGATGCGCTCCATTGAAGAGCAGATCGGAATTTCTGAAAACGCGAAGAGGGCTTTCCGAGAAGAGATTCTCATCCGTATTTCCGCCTATGCAAGAAAAGGCAAACGGTTCGATTACAAATCCCATGAGCGGCTTCGTGAGGCGATCCAGAAGAAATTATTCGCCGACTTGAAGGATGTTGTCAAAATCACAACTTCATCGGCGACGCCTGACGAGACACACTTGAAGAAAATAAACGAAGTCGTCGCAAGGCTCATTGATGAATATGGTTATAATTCCATTTCGGCAAATGAATTGTTACGGTACGTCGGCAGTCTTTTAAACCGGTAATCGAATCCACCCATATCAAGAACCGCCAGTCGTTGCATATAATAAAAAAATGAGTGGACTGGAGTAGGTGAATAGAAATGCAAGAAGAGCAGAGCGAATCTTTTGTCGTCTCCCAGGAAAACTGGTCGCTTCACCGAAAAGGATATCAGGATCAGAAACGTCATCTAGATAAAGTGAAGAAAGCGATCCACAACAATCTACCCGAATTGATCAGTGAAGAAAGCATTGTCATGTCGGATGGCAAGGACGTCATAAAAATACCGATACGATCTTTGGATGAATACAAAATCCGTTATAACCACAGCAAATCGAAGCATGTCGGCCAAGGTGGCGGGGATAGTCAGGTGGGGGATATTGTCGCGAGTGACGGCAGTCAAAGTGCAGGAAAAGGGAAACAGGCAAGCGATAAACCAGGCCAGGATTACTATGAAGCGGAAGTGTCAATAGCAGAAATCGAAGAGTCTTTATTCAAAGAGCTTGAACTTCCGAACCTCGAAAAAAGGGAACAAGCGGAAATTACGGATGAGGACATTCAGTTCAATGATATACGGAAGAAAGGGCTTATCGGTAATATTGATAAGAAGAGAACGATCATCGCAGCGTTCAAACGGAATGCAATGGAAGGCAACGCCGAAATCATGCCGATCTATAATGATGATCTACGTTTCAAGACGTGGGATGAAGTCGTCAAGCCACAATCCAAAGCAGTCGTGCTCATGATGATGGATACGAGCGCATCGATGGGCAATTTTGAAAAATATATGGCGAGAAGCTTCTACTTCTGGATGACGAAGTTTTTGCGGACGAAGTATGAAAAAGTGGATATTGAATTTATTGCCCATCATACGATTGCGAAAGTCGTATCGGAAGTCGACTTTTTCTCGAAGGGGGAGAGCGGGGGGACGATTTGCTCGACTGCCTACGAAAAAGCACTCGAGCTCATTACCCAAAAATATAATCCGTCCCGCTATAATATTTACCCTTTCCATTTCTCGGACGGGGAAAATATGTCTTCGGATAACGGAAAATGCATGTCGTTAGTAGAGCAGCTCATGGAAGTATCCAATATGTTCGGCTACGGGGAAGTGAATGCTCATAGCAGGTATTCCACGTTAATGAATACGTATCAAAAAATCGACGACCCGAAATTCCGTCATTATGTTCTGAAGGAAAACAAGGATGTCTACTACGCATTGAAGAGGTTCTTCCATAAACAGCTGGAGGGATCCGTATGACACAGCACAAGGCACTTCAATATGCTGCGGAAGAAATTACGGAGATCGCCAAAGGATTCGGGTTGGATTTCTACCCGATGCGCTACGAAATATGTCCAGCGGATATCATCTATACATTCGGCGCATACGGAATGCCGACACGGTTTTCACATTGGAGCTTCGGCAAACAGTTCCATAAAATGAAGCTCCAATATGATTTAGGGCTGAGCCAAATTTACGAGCTCGTCATCAATTCCAATCCTTGCTATGCTTTCCTGCTTGAAAGCAATACATTGATTCAAAACAAGCTGATCATCGCCCATGTCCTTGCCCATTGTGATTTCTTCAAAAATAATGCCCGATTCGCGAATACGAGGCGTGACATGGTCGAAAGCATGACGGCAACCGCTGAACGGATTGCCCAGTATGAAATGGTTTATGGTAACGAAGAGGTTGAACGCTTTTTGGACGCCGTGCTCGCAATCCAGGAGCATATCGACCCTTCACTTGTCAGATGGCGTCATGGGAATGAAGAAGTGGAGCAAGAAGACAATGTGCCGTTTATCCGGAAAACGGAATACGATGATTTATGGGGAATAGACCATAAGAAGCTGAAAGCGCCGGCGGAAACGAAACGGAAAAAGACGCCCGCTTCCCCCGAGAAGGATATATTGCTGTTCATTTTGGAAAACAGTCGGGAATTGGAAGAATGGCAAAGAGACATTCTGACAATGATCCGTGAAGAAATGCTTTATTTCTGGCCGCAAATGGAAACGAAGATCATGAATGAAGGATGGGCAACGTACTGGCACCAGCGCATTTTAAGGGAAATGGAATTAACGACCGACGAAACGATCGAGTTTGCTAAATTGAACGCGAATGTCATCCAGCCTTCCAGAACGTCCATCAATCCGTATTATTTAGGATTGAAGATCTTTGAGGATATCGAACGGCGGTATGATCATCCGACGGAAGAGATGATTGAATTAGGGGTGAAGCCCGGTTCCGGCAGGGAAAAGATGTTCGAAGTGAGGGAGATGGACTCCGACATTTCATTCATCCGGAACTACTTGACGAGAGAGCTCGTTCAAAGGGAAGACATGTATATATTCGAGAAAAAAGGAAGCCATTATAAAATAACGGATAAGGAATATCGGAACGTGCAAGACCGACTCATTGCGCAGCGGGTGAACGGGGGCTTCCCTTATATTGTCGTACATGACGGGGATTACGTTCGAAACGGGGAGCTCTACTTGGTGCATAAATACGAAGAGACCGAGTTGGATGTACCGTATTTGGAAAACGTCCTCCCGTATATCCACCAACTATGGGGCCGCATCGTTCATTTGGAGACGTACGTGGATAATAAGCAAGTCGTGTTTTCATACGATGGAAAAAAAGTTCACCGTCGATTTGCTTGAATCGGGCCGCCACATTGAAATGGAAATGTGGCGGTTTTTCGCTGTGTTTTAGTAGGTCCAAAGTCATTAAATGACGATAAGTTCTGGGAAATGAACGATAACTTTTGGGAAATGATCGATATCCTCTTCTAATTGATCGATAAAAGTCGTGAAATGATTGATAACTCTCGAGAAATGATTGATATCTTTTTTAGAAACTTAATGCGGGAGACTATTTGTGAAATTAATACTATTAATTCTCTATTTACTGTACACTAAATTTAATAGTGTCCGAGGGGGAATGACATGAGAATCAGAGAGGCTGTACAAGGTGATGCAGAAGGAATTGCACGTGTGCACGTCGATAGCTGGAGGACAACTTACAAAGGGATTGTTTCCGAGTCCGTTCTTCAAGATCTATCGTACGAACAACGTGCCGAAAATTGGCGCAGAGGCATTGGGAAAAATGCATTATATGTTGCTGAAAACGAAAGAGGAAAAATTGTCGGCTTTGCGACAGGAGGCAAAGAGCGCACGGGCAAATACGACGCAGACGGGGAGTTATATGCAATTTATTTACTGCATGAAGTGCAAGGCCAGGGAATTGGTAAGAAACTGACGGAATCAATTGCACAAAACCTGAAAGAACAAGGATTTACTTCGATGCTGGTATGGGTGCTCGAACAAAATACATCAAAAAAGTTCTATGAATCACTCGGCGGACAACCTATTAGTGAAGCGATGATCGACATCGGGGGAGAAGAATTCAAAGAGATTGCTTATTACTGGGACAATATTAATGCAATTGGGGAGTTGAGCTAATGATTCTTCACACAAATGTATACGGAGACGGGGAGCCGGTAATCTTTTTGCATACAGGATTGCAAACAGGAGAAACGGATTTCGTGTACCAACGTAATTATTTTCAAGATAAATACAAGGTCATTTTCCCCGATTTGCGTGCACACGGAAAATCTAAAGTCGATGAAGTAGATATGAGTAGTTATTTTAATCAGGCTGCCAATGATTTGGTCGATACGCTGGATCAACTGAAGATTGACAAGGCACATGTCGTTGGCTGTTCATTAGGAGCACTTGTTGGTCTCTCATTAGCAAAACGAATTCCACAAAAGGTCAACAGCCTTGTAATATCTGGCATAATTCCTCAAAAGCCTAATGATTGGAATGAATTAAGGCAAAAAGATGCGGCTATGCAAAATGCGTTGCTTACACATAGTGAAGTAATGGATTACTTCAATTCCATTCACAAATCCGATTGGCAAGAGTTTTTGGCCCAATCCATAGAGGAAGATTGGTATCCGTTCAATGAAACGACGGATTTATCTATGTTGAAATGTCCGGTGCTCTATATAGTAGGCGAAGACAAGAAGCATGAGGTATTTGGAGTGTCTATTTATCCAAATCAAAATGAAAATATACATGTGGCGGTTGTACCATTTGCTAGCCATTTGGTACATAATGAGCAGCCGGAAGTGTATACGGCGATTTTGGATTTATTTTTCAGAAAAGTGATGGTGGGTGATTCCTATGATTACTAGACAAGTTCAAAGCTCTGATGCGAATCAACTTGTTCGGCTCATTGGAGAAGTGGAGAGAACTTCGGAAACGATGCTCTATGGAGCGGGTGAGCGGAAATTGTCTGAAGAACAATTTAAGAAGCGTATAGAGTCGTTTGGAGCTGATGCATCGACTATTCTTATGGCTGAAGTAGACGGATCGCTGGTGGGTTATTTGATGGTGATTGCTGGTGCTGCTAATCGGAATAACCATTCTGCATATATAGTTATCGGCATTTCCGAGAAGTATCGGGGACAAGGGATCGGTAAGTCTCTATTTGCTTCGTTGGACAATTGGGCAAAGGAAAACAATCTTCATCGTTTAGAATTGACTGTTATGACCACTAATACAGCGGCAATCAAACTTTATGAACAATCAGGTTTTGCTATTGAGGGCGTGAAAAAGGATTCGTTGTTCGTCAACGATCAATATGTTGATGAATATTATATGGCTAAATTAATCTGAGGGGAACTTCATATGCACATACCTATTTCATTTAAAGAAAAAATTATAAACTGCTTTGGTGCAGCTGGGGAAGAGTGGCTCCAATCATTAGAATCTAAAGTGACAGAGGTCGCAGAAAGATGGGGATTAACGCTTCAGGGACCCGTCACAAACCTATCTTATAATTATGTTTTGAATGTAATAGACGAGAAAAACCACCCATACATACTAAAAATAGGTTTGCCGGGATTCGATTTTACAAACGAAATTCGGACAGTGCAGCACTACAACGGACAAGGGTGTGCGAGGCTCGTGAAAGCTGATGCCGAACAGGGGGCTATGCTGCTCGAAAAGCTGCAACCTGGAACACTGCTTAGTACAGAAACAGATGAAGAAGTTGTCATTCAAAACTTTTGTCGCGTTTGGAAACAAATTCGACGACCGTTGCCGATAGATAGCGATTTTCCGACGGTCCTTGATTGGGCAAATGCATTTACGAAATATCAGGGCAATTTTTCAGATAACGACGGTCCGATTCCAAATGAATGGGTCGAGTCGGCAAATGCCTACTTGCATAAAATTCAGCATTCATCAGCTGACAACGAACTGCTGCATGGCGACCTGCACCATGAGAATATATTGTTTTCAAGTGAAAGAGGCTGGCTTGCGATCGATCCGAAAGGTGTTGCCGGCAGTCCGTACTTTGACGTCGTTTCATTCCTCATCAATCACCTATTCACAAAGCCGAATCCAGAAGTATTGTTGAAGAAGCGAGTGGACCTGCTCAGTGACTTCTTGGACTTGGATCGCGAAAAACTGTTGAAAGCTGCCGTATCGATGTCGACTTTATATGCTTGCTGGGGAGTTGAAGACAAGGATCCTGCTTGGAATGAAACATATCAATGTGCCAAATGGTTCAAGAAACTACTAGACGAAAAGAATTAAAATGCTTGTCACCACTTGGCCAAATGAATCAATTTGAATCCCCTCGCATAACATAGCATGAGGAGTGATGAGATTTGGAACGACCGTCATACCGGGGAAGCTTCAAACCATGGATTTCCCCCCTTGACCCGTGTCCGCCCATTAGGGTGAAGAAGTTTGTGCTGCCACCTCAACTGTTCATCAATTTTCAACCACCAGGACTTCCGCAATTCACACCAGAGCAGGCGCTCCGCCATGGAACACTTTGGCCGATACTTGTAGATGGATTTTCTCGTGAGGAGGGTATCTCGTGAATGCATTTGATGAAGAACGTCAAATGATGCAACGCGTTCAGGAGGCCGATTTTGTCGTCGTCGAACTGACACTGTACACGAATACGCATCCCAATGACCAAGAAGCATTGGACCAATGGAGGGAAGCCATTAAAGAGGCAGCACGCCTCAGACGCCAATATGAAAATCGATACGGACCCCTTTCACTCTATTCCATACCTTCCGAACAGGCAATCGAAGCAGGCTGGCGTTGGAATCAACCACCGTGGCCGTGGCAACGGTGAAAGGGGGAGACTGAATGTGGGTCTATGAGAAAAAGCTTTTATATCCAGTTGAAGTGACGACGTGTAATCCGAAATTGGCTAGGTATATCATGGAGCAATACGGCGGGGCGGACGGCGAGCTTGCAGCAGCCCTACGCTATATGAATCAGCGGTACACCGTTCCTGACAAAGTAATCGGCGTGTTGAATGACATTGCTACTGAAGAGTTCTCCCACTTGGAAATGCTTGCAACGATGATATATAAACTAACGAAAGATGCCACGCCTCAACAATTGGAAGAAGCCGGTCTAGCAGGGCATTTCGCGAACCACGGCCATGCACTTTTCTATGAGAATGCGAACGGCGTCCCATTCACATCGACATACATTCAAGCGAAAGGCGATCCGATCGCAGATTTGTATGAGGATATTGCTGCGGAAGAGAAAGCGCGGGCGACATACCAATGGCTCATTGACCTGTCAGATGACCCGGGGTTAACCGATGCACTGAGATTCCTTCGGGAAAGGGAAAATGTCCATTCCTTGCGGTTCCGCGAATCTGTCCAGATTCTAATGGATGAAAGAGATCGAAAGAAGATATTTTAGAATTAGAGCCTGTATCTCTTAGGAGGTGCAGGCTACAGTCTGTTGACAAACGCTCGCATCCGTTGTTGCTCGTGTCGCTCGTCCGCTCATGAACTTTAGTTCTATTCGCGTCTTCGCTCCACTTCGCGCCTAGGATGACAAGCGCTTTCAATCAGGCTGAAGGATATGTCTATTAATCGTATTTATCCCTTAAATTAAATTGAGCGTAGACAAAGACAAAGAACGAATTTGTGTCTACACTCTGTAGCCTGTATCTCTTAGGAGATGCAGTTTTTTTGATTTCTCATTTTTCATTTACTGACAGATAGGGTAGTGAATAAGTAAATGAATCTTATAGCCATACTATCCGTATAAAGTAAGTAGATGAAAAGTGAGGAAGGTGATCCGGATGAGTCAACGATGGATGTCAGACGAGCAGTTTGACAAAATCTTCGAAGAGAAATCATCGGAAATCAACGAACAATTGGAAAGTGAAATACTAATCGCCATGATTGGTGATGTGAATGCCGGCAAATCTTCGACAATCAATCGTCTAATGGGCGATGAAGTGGCACAAGTCGGTGCGAAGCCAGGAGAAACGCAGGAAATTAAGAGATTCAGTTACAAAGAAAAAATCATCTTCGTCGATACACCTGGACTGGACGATATTTATAGTGAACATTCCGAGGAAACGATGAAGTTTTATAAGCAGGCAGATTTGATCTTATTCTTTTTAAATGCGGCAGGGACTGTATTATCGGATACGGAACTCAAATCATTAAAAAAAATCGCTAAAGTGAATAAAGATATCATTCTTGTATTGAATAAAATTGATGCGGCTGAAGACATACCGAGCCTCGTGAAGTATGTGCAAGACCATACTGGATACGAATTTCCTGTCACACCGATTTCCTCGCGGACGGGGGAAAATATCGGCATGTTGCAAAAAGAAGTGCTCACATTATTGGAAACCAAAAAAAAAGATATATTAATGGCCGCAAACATGGCCGATAAATCTGCGGTCGCCAATCGTTGGATCCTTGCAGCGGGAGCATCCGCTGCCACAATCGGAGCCGTACCGATCCCTGGATCCGACTTTGTACCGTTAACTGCATTGCAAGTCAGTCTCATGTTGAAACTCTCAACCTTGTACGGCAAACCAATATCAAAAGATAATGCAAAAGAATTAATTATCGCTACGATTGTAGGAAATATAGGAAAGACGGTTTTCAGACAGATCGTGAAATTGATTCCCGGTGCTGGCATGGTCGCAGGAGCAAGTGTAGCTGGAGCAATGACAATCGCATTAGGACATGCTATCAAGTATGCGCATGAAAATGATATCGAGTTGACACCGAAATCTTTGAAACCGATTTATCAACAGTTCCTGAAAAAGGCGAATAAAAAATAGTACTCTTTTAACAGACATAGTTTGTTCGAAAATCCACTCTTACATTTTTTATCTAGCAAGTACATGAAAGAGGGAAATAATGGGTAAATTTAGTTTAAAAGATTCAATTTATTGTTGTCATTACAGGATTCTTCTATTCTTTAAAAAAAAATTTTAGACGGATAAAATCCCTCTATATCAAGTGTTAGGATGATATTTTGGTTCTATACCCAATTAATTCCTCTATCATTTTATAAAAATATGATTAATAATGTGAGTCGAGGGTATATGTATATGGGATGCAGTGCTCTCAATTATTTAGTTCATCTCAGAGGAGGAAATATATTTATGGGTAACAACCAACCAAAAAAATATCGTAATTTCATGATCGGTGCAGCTTCAGCAGCACTAGTCGCAACAGCAGTAGCACCAGTTGCTAGCGCAGCACAATTCACTGACGTGAAAGAAGGGAATACACACGCACCAGCTATCAACGCATTAGTAGAAGCAGGAGTTATTAGCGGGTATCCCGACGGTACATTCCAACCAAACAAAACATTGACTCGTTCTGATGTTGTTAAAATGATGGGTAAATGGCTTGAATCACTAGACTATAAAGTTCCAACAGATTACAAGACTAACCCACGTTTCAAAGATCTAACATCTAAATCAAATGACGAACTCCTTAAATACGCTGCATTGGTAAAAGACAATGGTGTATTTAACGGTTATGCGGATGGCACACTCGGCGCAGGACTCGATATTACACGTGAAAACATGGCAATCGTTCTTGTTAGAGCATACGACGCTATCCATAAAACAGACCTAGTAACTCTAGTAAAAGAAACAGAATTCGACAAAGATGTAACTGACCTTGCAAAAGCAAAAGCAGAAGCTCGTCCGTACATCGACGTACTAGACTACTTCGACATCACAAACCCGGTTGCACCGCAATTCAACCCAAAAAGCACAACAACACGCGGTCAATTCGCTTCATTCCTCTACAAAACTTCTATCGTTGAACTAGAAGCAGAAGTAGACACTGAAGCTCCTAAACTAGTTTACACTGGCGAAAAAACGCTTAACGTTGAATACGGTAAAGAGTTTACAGCTCCAGTTGTAACTGCAACTGACAACGTTGACGAAGAAATCGAAGTCACTTCAGTTATCACAAACGAAGCTGGCGAAAGACTAACTGCTATCGACACTAAAGTACCTGGTACTTACAAAGTGACTTACAGCGCAGTTGACGCAGCTGGTAATAGCGCTGAGGATCTTGTGGTTACTGTGGTAGTGGGTGAGAATCCAGTATCAGAAGTGGTTTCAGTAAATGCGGTTAATGCTAAACAAGTTGAAATCAAGTTCAACAATGCTGTTGAAAAAAACACTGTAGTTAATGGTAATGGAGATTTGCAAAACATCACAATTTCCAGAACTGTAGCTGCTGGTGATAACAGAGATGCTGACACATTTAAAGGAGAACTAAGTAAAGATGGAAAGACCTTAACTATTACAGCTGTAGGTAATGGTGGGGCACAGTTCTTTAGTGGCAGCTATGCGGTAACAGTTACTGATGATGTAAAAGATGCTAAAGGTAAAGCACTTAAACCATTTTCAAACGTTGTAACTGTTGATGACAAAGTCGCTCCTACAGTATCGAATGTTGAATATGATGTTACCAATGGTGAAATCACAGTAACGTTATCAGAGCCAGTGAAAGGAATACCATCTATTTTCCGAGTAAATGGCTCGCCTATCGCAGTAGGTACTGTTACTGCATCTGCGAATAATACTAAATTTACATTTGCTAAGCCTGCGTCAGTAGCTTCTGGATCAACTGCATCTGTTTATGTTACGGGGGTTCAAGACTATGCAGGAAATCAACTTGAAGCTTCTACATCAAATGTAGTTATTACAAAAGATGATACTGAACTTCAGGTAGTTTCTGCAAAACAACTAAATACAAATTCGGCTGAGTTTGTATTTAATAAAGCTATTGCTACTTCTGATAATGACATTAAATCGGCATTAAGTGTAATTATTGATGGCACTGTTGTTAGTGGTGCAGACATTAACGTTGCAAAAGATGTTAACGACGCAAGAGTAGTTAAAGTAACATATACGGGTACTAGCAGTAACACTACTGGACCAAACTATTTCTATGGAAATGCTAGCTCGAAAGATGTTTCATTTGTATTTGCAGCAAATCAATTAAAAGATGTATTTGGCAAGGAATTACCTGCGACAACTAAAACTGTAACTATGAATAAAGATGTGGCAGCTCCAATGGTAGTTTCTACTTCCATTTCATCAGATAAAAAGTACATTGAATTGAAATTTGACAAGCAAATTACATCCACTACTAACACTAACCGTAACAATGTAACACTTCGTAAAGACGGCGTTGCTGTTTCCATGGCAGATGGTGCAGTTAGCTTTGCTAATGATACGAATGGTGACCAAACGATTCTTCGCATTACACCAAACAGTGCAGTAGAATTAGCAGGTGGAGAATACACAGTTCGACTACCTGAAGGATTCGTTAATGATTCACACGGAAACGCAAGCAAAGCAATTACTGCTTCTGCAACTAAGGCGGGTGTTCCAGCTTCAGATTTAACTGCGACTATCACAAATAATGGTGGAACACCAAACGTTTTCCAAGTTGAGTTTAGTGAAGATGTAACAGCTGAAACTGCGTTAAACCTAAACAATTATAAGTTGGATGGTAAAGCGCTTCCTGCCGGTACTGATATCTACTTTAAATCTGGTGCACCAACTACACGTGTAGTTATCGAGCTTGGCGATGAGTCCATTAACTTTGGAAATTCTACTACACCAGGACAAGCGGAACTAAATGTATCTGGAGTAAAATCTACAACTGGCAAAACAGTTAAGTCTATCTCTAAAGTTGTTGATGTAGCTGACAACACTGCTGCTACATTGGTTTCTGCGAAAATTATTAGTAATTCTTTAGAACTTACTTTTGATGAAGCTGTTAACCCGGCAACTTTGGGCACAGATGTAGGTAAAATTCTTGCTGATTTGCAAATTAAAAGTGATGCAGGAACTTTTGCTCAACCAGCTACTGGAACACCTGCAACAGTTGTTACCGAAGCGGGTTCTGATAATAAGAAAATTGTGATTACAGTAACTGCTCAGGACAGCAACTGGACTAATGTAATTAATGGTTCTAACTTGACAGTAACTACTAAAGAAACTGGTTATACTGGCCGAGTGACTAACCTTGTAGATGTTAATGGAGTAAAAGTAAAAGCTGGCGTTACAGTTAGCGTTCTTAAATAATTTAATCAATTAATTATTTGAGATTTCAGGACAGAATAATACTTCTTACTACAGCTAGTAGCCAACTATCCTTTCGGATAGTTGGCTTTTTCTATTTTATTAATCTTGAACTTTGTGTTTCTTTAGTACTATCTTTGAATTTAATTTTATTGAGAGCAGTTGCTTGAAGTGTAGACGCAAATACTCAAGAAAAGTGCCAGTCTAACAACCAGCTAGAGAGGAGGATGACAGATGGGAAGGCTGAGATGACGCTCGCCGGGAGCTAATTAATGAAATAGAAAAGAATGCATCTGTCTTGTATAGATAATCAATGTTTAATTAGATAGAGTGAAAATAAACAAAATCTCAGGTATAGTTTATTGAAAAGGATAGGACTGATCTCAATCAAAATAGGTCTAATCGGAAAAGGAAATTTAGGTACATTTCTCTTACGAAAAATAAACATAGAACAAATCATACCGAACTCTGAAATTGTAGCCATCTTAGATGAACGCAAAAAAGCGAAAGAGGAGCTACCCACTATAGCCGATACATATGGCTGTCAGGCATTCTACGACATTGAATCCTTCTTACAATCAGATATTGATATTGTAATAGAATGCTCCAATATTGAAGCGGTAATAACATATGCACTCAAAGTCATCGATAAGAAGGATTTGATGATCATCAGTATAGGTGCATTCGCCGATCCATCCTTCGGTGAACGTATAGAAGAGGCTGGACAAGAAAGCGGACACCGTATCTACTTACCATCCGGTGCAATAGGTGGACTGGATGCCCTGAAGGCCGCCAAGTTGGCAGGTGGACTCAATTCTGTCACGCTGACGACCCGCAAACCCGCTCATTCTCTTACCGCAGAAAAAATAACCGCGGAGCAAACTTTGTTTGAAGGTTCAGCCCGTGACGCGATTGAACAATTCCCTAAAAACGCGAATGTTGCAATCGTGTTATCGTTGGCTGGCATTGGCGTAGAAAAGACGCGAGTCCGAATCATTGCCGATCCGAATGTCACGCAAAATATTCATCATATCGAAGCAAGCGGCTCTTTCGGCGAATTTGACATGACAATCAAAAACAACCCGTCTCCGGACAATCCGAAGACGAGCCATATAACGGGAGCCAGTATTTTGGCGGCGCTTGCGAACATCAGTAATGCAGTGGTAGTAGGTTCCTAGAATCCTATTACCCCTGCACTCTGTCATTCGCAGGATTACAATCGGGATCTGGAGTCCCGGCTGATTCTGCGAGTTTCATCAAATAATAGCATTCCTCGCGCGCCATATGGTCGGCCATCAGTGGGGTGAGGGTTCCAAGTGTCTCTTTTTTAAGACCCATTTCCTCAAGTTCACCCAAAAACGTTTTGAAAATCGTCATTTCCAAGTAAACGTCGTCATGGAATTTATCCAGGGCGGGAAATTTCGCTACGTTCGTTCGCAAAAATCCAGTCAATTCCACAGCTTTCAAGTAGAATGCTTCCCAATCTTTGACGAATTTCCTGCTCTTCTTCTTCAACTGTTTTTCCACGCGGTCCAAGTTCGCGTCAATCGCCCCGGCATGACCTGCAGCATCGAGTAGCCATAACAGATCATGGTGAAGCGGGTGGACCGGGGGAGGCGATTCGCCCTTTTCCAAGTAGGAAAGGATGCGGATCGCTTCTTCAACTTCATTGACCATATGATTAACGAATGGGGGTGGCAATGAAATTTTGATCTTGCCTACCAATTGCTCTTTAAGAATGGCGAGTTTCAATTCCCGGATTGCTTCACTCTCCGTTTTAGAAAGACCGGCCAATGACAGCAACTCGTCTTGATCCAACGATTGTTTCGACCGATCCAATAATTTATCGAACCGATCCCTAAAAGCCGCGGCAGTGTCAATCCACTCGGTTTGCCCTGGGGCTAGAGAATCGTGAATGAAGCGGCTATGATCCCCTAATATTTGCAACCAGAATTGCATTTCATTCATAGCCTGTTGTTGAAATGAATTATCCAAAACATCACCTCCAGATTTACTACTTACCATTCTATGTACCAATAAATATTTTAGAATAAATAGCAACAACAATATCCAAGGTATTCCACTTCACACGAGACTATGGTTAAATAGTAATAGGTTCAAATATTTAGAATAATGACGAAAGGTCAGTTCTCGGTTGGAGAGATGGAGGGGGAGAAATGGTGAGACAGGTGGTTGAGCAAGTAACGGACGATCATGTTGTAAAGGCGCTTGAAAAGAATCTTGCAATCATCAGGTATGGTTTGGATCATAAAATTGCATATGTGAATGAAATATTTGCGAACGCAATGGGGTACACGAAAGATGAAATGATTGGTGTCCGTCATGAGGACCTTTGTTTCAAAGAATATGTGAGAAGCGTCGAATACGACAAGTTTTGGCGGGAGTTGCTTCGAGGCATTAGCCAACATGGGAAAATTGAAATGAAGGATAAGAATGGCGAGAAAGTTTGGCTCGAGGCAACGTATATGCCGGTTTTCAGTCACGATGGGAGAAAGGTGATTAGCATTTCCAAGGTCGCCTCGAACATTACAAAACGGCAAACTTCTATTACTTCTGTCGTCGAAGAGTTGAGTCGGATGGCGGAAGGGTTGACCGAGCGTGCGGATATCGGGATTGAACGGAGCAAGGAATTATTAGTCATTATCGAAGATATCGCGACAATTTCACATGACAATACGAAAACACTCGGGAATTTGCAGCTGCACGCAGAGAGCATTCAACATATCGTGAAGACGATAAGGGAAATTGCTGCCCAAACGAATTTGCTTGCTCTGAATGCCGCGATTGAAGCGGCGCGAGCGGGAGAGCATGGGAGGGGATTCGACGTCGTCGCGAAAGAGGTTCGAAAATTATCGGCGAATGTTGAGAAATCGATCGTTGAAGTGCGCGAAGGGGTCGAAGCGATCACGACGGAGATTAAAAACATTTCCAAAGGGACGACGTTGGCACAGGAAAACGTTGATCGTTGTCAGCAACGGATCGAAGTGGCGATGGACGACTTCCTTGCGATTGCCTCATCTGCATCCGAATTGGACAATCAATCGAAGAAAGTAGCGAGTATCGTATGAAAAAAAGGCTGCCTAGAAAGTTTAACTTTCTATGGCAGCCTTTTTGCGCCCAAAGTGAAGCGTTCCGCGCCCAAAGTGAAGCGTTCCGCGCCCAAAGTGAAGCGTTCCGCGCCCAAAGTGAA